>NZ_CP119548.1 GCF_029277985.1 Providencia stuartii
ATGGCTACCCATAAGCCTATCAATATTCTGGAGGCGTTCGCAGCAGCGCCGCCACCGCTGGACTACGTTTTGCCCAACATGGTGGCCGGTACGGTCGGGGCGCTGGTGTCGCCCGGTGGTGCCGGTAAATCCATGCTGGCCCTGCAACTGGCCGCACAGATTGCAGGCGGGCCGGATCTGCTGGAGGTGGGCGAACTGCCCACCGGCCCGGTGATCTACCTGCCCGCCGAAGACCCGCCCACCGCCATTCATCACCGCCTGCACGCCCTTGGGGCGCACCTCAGCGCCGAGGAACGGCAAGCCGTGGCTGACGGCCTGCTGATCCAGCCGCTGATCGGCAGCCTGCCCAACATCATGGCCCCGGAGTGGTTCGACGGCCTCAAGCGCGCCGCCGAGGGCCGCCGCCTGATGGTGCTGGACACGCTGCGCCGGTTCCACATCGAGGAAGAAAACGCCAGCGGCCCCATGGCCCAGGTCATCGGTCGCATGGAGGCCATCGCCGCCGATACCGGGTGCTCTATCGTGTTCCTGCACCATGCCAGCAAGGGCGCGGCCATGATGGGCGCAGGCGACCAGCAGCAGGCCAGCCGGGGCAGCTCGGTACTGGTCGATAACATCCGCTGGCAGTCCTACCTGTCGAGCATGACCAGCGCCGAGGCCGAGGAATGGGGTGTGGACGACGACCAGCGCCGGTTCTTCGTCCGCTTCGGTGTGAGCAAGGCCAACTATGGCGCACCGTTCGCTGATCGGTGGTTCAGGCGGCATGACGGCGGGGTGCTCAAGCCCGCCGTGCTGGAGAGGCAGCGCAAGAGCAAGGGGGTGCCCCGTGGTGAAGCCTAAGAACAAGCACAGCCTCAGCCACGTCCGGCACGACCCGGCGCACTGTCTGGCCCCCGGCCTGTTCCGTGCCCTCAAGCGGGGCGAGCGCAAGCGCAGCAAGCTGGACGTGACGTATGACTACGGCGACGGCAAGCGGATCGAGTTCAGCGGCCCGGAGCCGCTGGGCGCTGATGATCTGCGCATCCTGCAAGGGCTGGTGGCCATGGCTGGGCCTAATGGCCTAGTGCTTGGCCCGGAACCCAAGACCGAAGGCGGACGGCAGCTCCGGCTGTTCCTGGAACCCAAGTGGGAGGCCGTCACCGCTGATGCCATGGTGGTCAAAGGTAGCTATCGGGCGCTGGCAAAGGAAATCGGGGCAGAGGTCGATAGTGGTGGGGCGCTCAAGCACATACAGGACTGCATCGAGCGCCTTTGGAAGGTATCCATCATCGCCCAGAATGGCCGCAAGCGGCAGGGGTTTCGGCTGCTGTCGGAGTACGCCAGCGACGAGGCGGACGGGCGCCTGTACGTGGCCCTGAACCCCTTGATCGCGCAGGCCGTCATGGGTGGCGGCCAGCATGTGCGCATCAGCATGGACGAGGTGCGGGCGCTGGACAGCGAAACCGCCCGCCTGCTGCACCAGCGGCTGTGTGGCTGGATCGACCCCGGCAAAACCGGCAAGGCTTCCATAGATACCTTGTGCGGCTATGTCTGGCCGTCAGAGGCCAGTGGTTCGACCATGCGCAAGCGCCGCCAGCGGGTGCGCGAGGCGTTGCCGGAGCTGGTCGCGCTGGGCTGGACGGTAACCGAGTTCGCGGCGGGCAAGTACGACATCACCCGGCCCAAGGCGGCAGGCTGACCCCCCCCACTCTATTGTAAACAAGACATTTTTATCTTTTATATTCAATGGCTTATTTTCCTGCTAATTGGTAATACCATGAAAAATACCATGCTCAGAAAAGGCTTAACAATATTTTGAAAAATTGCCTACTGAGCGCTGCCGCACAGCTCCATAGGCCGCTTTCCTGGCTTATGCTATTCTGCTCCTGCAGCTAATGGATCACCGCAAACAGGTTACTCGCCTGGGGATTCCCTTTCGACCCGAGCATCCGTATGAGACTCATGCTCGATTATTATTATTATAGAAGCCCCCATGAATAAATCGCTCATCATTTTCGGCATCGTCAACATAACCTCGGACAGTTTCTCCGATGGAGGCCGGTATCTGGCGCCAGACGCAGCCATTGCGCAGGCGCGTAAGCTGATGGCCGAGGGGGCAGATGTGATCGACCTCGGTCCGGCATCCAGCAATCCCGACGCCGCGCCTGTTTCGTCCGACACAGAAATCGCGCGTATCGCGCCGGTGCTGGACGCGCTCAAGGCAGATGGCATTCCCGTCTCGCTCGACAGTTATCAACCCGCGACGCAAGCCTATGCCTTGTCGCGTGGTGTGGCCTATCTCAATGATATTCGCGGTTTTCCAGACGCTGCGTTCTATCCGCAATTGGCGAAATCATCTGCCAAACTCGTCGTTATGCATTCGGTGCAAGACGGGCAGGCAGATCGGCGCGGTCATGGGCTTACCATCGACCTTCATTGTCATGTCTCTGATCGGCTTGGCCGGCGTGGTGCTGGCGCTCTGGCTGTGGCCGGCCAGCGACCCTTCTGACGTGGTGCATGACCACCCCAGCTTGCCGCCGGATCACCCTCATTTACGCACACACGCAGACCGAGGCAAGCACCATCACCAGCTGATTGTGGATGACCTGCACCGTATCTGGCCGAAAGGATAGGCACATTTTCTCGTTGCGGCACCACAACGTATGGCTTCGGCGGCTGGGAAGGGTGAGCGAAAATACTTCACATGAACATGTATTCATGTGTTATATTTTCACCATAGTCAAACACTCAACCAGCAGAGGCGCCCATGTCCCAATCCCATGCACATGACCATGGTCACGACCATGATCACGACCACACCCCCACAGTGACCAGCGCCAACGAGCGCAAGGTTCTGGTTTCCTTCTTCCTGATCTTCGGCTTCATGCTCGTGGAAGCTGTCGGCGGCGTGCTGTCGGGCTCGCTAGCCCTACTTGCCGATGCTGGCCACATGCTGACCGACGCCGTGGCACTTGCCCTGGCTTACGCTGCCTTCCGATTCGGTCGCCGCGCAGCCGACAGCAAACGCACATTCGGTTACCTGCGCTTCGAGGTCATCGCCGGCTTCCTGAACGCCGTGACCCTGTTCGCGATCGTCGCATGGATCGCCTACGAGGCGTGGGAGCGGCTGCAGGCGCCGCCCGTCATCCTCGCCGGCCCGATGATGATCGTCGCCGTGCTCGGCTTACTGATCAACGTCCTCGTGCTGTGGATCATGACCCGCGGCGAAACCGATCACGTCAATGTGAAAGGTGCCATTCTCCACGTGATGGGTGACCTGCTGGGCTCTGTCGGCGCCATCGTTGCAGCGATCGTCATCTATTTCACCGGCTGGACGCCGATCGACCCCATTCTGTCGGTCTTGGTGGCAGCGTTGATTCTGCGCAGCGCCTGGAAGCTCCTGGCCAAGTCGATCCATATCCTGCTGGAAGGCGCGCCAGAGGATGCTTCGCCGGAAAAGGTGGAACAAGGCCTGATGAGCACTGTACCCGGCCTGGCAGCTGTCAGCCACGTTCATGTGTGGCAACTCACTTCCGGTCGCACGATGGCCACACTGCACGTTCGACCCAATGTGGACGAGGAGGCGCGAGCCGTGGTCAAGCGCGTCGAGGTGGTGCTTCGAGAGCAATTCAGCATCGAACACGCCACAGTCGGAATCGACTGGAACTCGGAGGCTGACGAGAACATCTGCAGCCTGCAACCCACGACAGACCGTCAGGACCACAGCGGCCATGGCCACAGTGAGCACAATCATGACCATGACCACTCCGCTCCTGGTCACAAGCATTGAGGCCGTGCGAGCCGGCTCGCAGTTCACTTGAGGGTTTGAATCCATGACATCACGCAAAACCACCAGCTCCGCTATTGCTCACTGTTCGACCTCCAGCCACGGCGCGACCACTGATGTCCTCGCACTGTCGCAAAGTGACGTCGCTGTTCTGGCCGAGACCTTCCGCCTGCTGGGCGACCAATCGCGATTGAAAATCCTGTTGCAGTGCATGCGCGGATCCGTCGCAGTGGGCGACATTGCCGATTCGCTAGACCTGTCGCAATCCTTGGTCAGCCATCACCTGCGCCTGTTGCGCGGCGCGCGCCTCGTGCGCGGCGAGCGCCAGGCCAAGCACATCTTCTACGGCATCGCCGACCAGCACGTCAGCCAGGTACTGCAGGACATGGCGGTTCACATTTCGGAGGACAGAAACGACGATTGACTGAACGTGTGAGTGCGCGCCGGCCTACTCCTTCAAGGGGTAGGCTTTTTTTTGGCTATCAATCTAGAGAAACACCGACGCGCCTTGCTGAATGCCTAGAACCCCACATAGCCCGGCAATTCCTTTCCCTGCTCTGCCATAAGCGCAGCGAATGCCGGGTAATACTCGTCAACGATCTGATAGAGAAGGGTTTGCTCGGGTCGGTGGCTCTGGTAACGACCAGTATCCCGATCCCGGCTGGCCGTCCTGGCCGCCACATGAGGCATGTTCCGCGTCCTTGCAATACTGTGTTTACATACAGTCTATCGCTTAGCGGAAAGTTCTTTTACCCTCAGCCGAAATGCCTGCCGTTGCTAGACATTGCCAGCCAGTGCCCGTCACTCCCGTACTAACTGTCACGAACCCCTGCAATAACTGTCACGCCCCCCTGCAATAACTGTCACGAACCCCTGCAATAACTGTCACGCCCCCAAACCTGCAAACCCAGCAGGGGCGGGGGCTGGCGGGGTGTTGGAAAAATCCATCCATGATTATCTAAGAATAATCCACTAGGCGCGGTTATCAGCGCCCTTGTGGGGCGCTGCTGCCCTTGCCCAATATGCCCGGCCAGAGGCCGGATAGCTGGTCTATTCGCTGCGCTAGGCTACACACCGCCCCACCGCTGCGCGGCAGGGGGAAAGGCGGGCAAAGCCCGCTAAACCCCACACCAAACCCCGCAGAAATACGCTGGAGCGCTTTTAGCCGCTTTAGCGGCCTTTCCCCCTACCCGAAGGGTGGGGGCGCGTGTGCAGCCCCGCAGGGCCTGTCTCGGTCGATCATTCAGCCCGGCTCATCCTTCTGGCGTGGCGGCAGACCGAACAAGGCGCGGTCGTGGTCGCGTTCAAGGTACGCATCCATTGCCGCCATGAGCCGATCCTCCGGCCACTCGCTGCTGTTCACCTTGGCCAAAATCATGGCCCCCACCAGCACCTTGCGCCTTGTTTCGTTCTTGCGCTCTTGCTGCTGTTCCCTTGCCCGCACCCGCTGAATTTCGGCATTGATTCGCGCTCGTTGTTCTTCGAGCTTGGCCAGCCGATCCGCCGCCTTGTTGCTCCCCTTAACCATCTTGACACCCCATTGTTAATGTGCTGTCTCGTAGGCTATCATGGAGGCACAGCGGCGGCAATCCCGACCCTACTTTGTAGGGGAGGGCGCACTTACCGGTTTCTCTTCGAGAAACTGGCCTAACGGCCACCCTTCGGGCGGTGCGCTCTCCGAGGGCCATTGCATGGAGCCGAAAAGCAAAAGCAACAGCGAGGCAGCATGGCGATTTATCACCTTACGGCGAAAACCGGCAGCAGGTCGGGCGGCCAATCGGCCAGGGCCAAGGCCGACTACATCCAGCGCGAAGGCAAGTATGCCCGCGACATGGATGAAGTCTTGCACGCCGAATCCGGGCACATGCCGGAGTTCGTCGAGCGGCCCGCCGACTACTGGGATGCTGCCGACCTGTATGAACGCGCCAATGGGCGGCTGTTCAAGGAGGTCGAATTTGCCCTGCCGGTCGAGCTGACCCTCGACCAGCAGAAGGCGCTGGCGTCCGAGTTCGCCCAGCACCTGACCGGTGCCGAGCGCCTGCCGTATACGCTGGCCATCCATGCCGGTGGCGGCGAGAACCCGCACTGCCACCTGATGATCTCCGAGCGGATCAATGACGGCATCGAGCGGCCCGCCGCTCAGTGGTTCAAGCGGTACAACGGCAAGACCCCGGAGAAGGGCGGGGCACAGAAGACCGAAGCGCTCAAGCCCAAGGCATGGCTTGAGCAGACCCGCGAGGCATGGGCCGACCATGCCAACCGGGCATTAGAGCGGGCTGGCCACGACGCCCGCATTGACCACAGAACACTTGAGGCGCAGGGCATCGAGCGCCTGCCCGGTGTTCACCTGGGGCCGAACGTGGTGGAGATGGAAGGCCGGGGCATCCGCACCGACCGGGCAGACGTGGCCCTGAACATCGACACCGCCAACGCCCAGATCATCGACTTACAGGAATACCGGGAGGCAATAGACCATGAACGCAATCGACAGAGTGAAGAAATCCAGAGGCATCAACGAGTTAGCGGAGCAGATCGAACCGCTGGCCCAGAGCATGGCGACACTGGCCGACGAAGCCCGGCAGGTCATGAGCCAGACCCAGCAGGCCAGCGAGGCGCAGGCGGCGGAGTGGCTGAAAGCCCAGCGCCAGACAGGGGCGGCATGGGTGGAGCTGGCCAAAGAGTTGCGGGAGGTAGCCGCCGAGGTGAGCAGCGCCGCGCAGAGCGCCCGGAGCGCGTCGCGGGGGTGGCACTGGAAGCTATGGCTAACCGTGATGCTGGCTTCCATGATGCCTACGGTGGTGCTGCTGATCGCATCGTTGCTCTTGCTCGACCTGACGCCACTGACAACCGAGGACGGCTCGATCTGGCTGCGCTTGGTGGCCCGATGAAGAACGACAGGACTTTGCAGGCCATAGGCCGACAGCTCAAGGCCATGGGCTGTGAGCGCTTCGATATCGGCGTCAGGGACGCCACCACCGGCCAGATGATGAACCGGGAATGGTCAGCCGCCGAAGTGCTCCAGAACACGCCATGGCTCAAGCGGATGAATGCCCAGGGCAATGACGTGTATATCAGGCCCGCCGAGCAGGAGCGGCATGGTCTGGTGCTGGTGGACGACCTCAGCGAGTTTGACCTGGATGACATGAAAGCCGAGGGCCGGGAGCCTGCCCTGGTAGTGGAAACCAGCCCGAAGAACTATCAGGCATGGGTCAAGGTGGCCGACGCCGCAGGCGGTGAACTTCGGGGGCAGATTGCCCGGACGCTGGCCAGCGAGTACGACGCCGACCCGGCCAGCGCCGACAGCCGCCACTATGGCCGCTTGGCGGGCTTCACCAACCGCAAGGACAAGCACACCACCCGCGCCGGTTATCAGCCGTGGGTGCTGCTGCGTGAATCCAAGGGCAAGACCGCCACCGCTGGCCCGGCGCTGGTGCAGCAGGCTGGCCAGCAGATCGAGCAGGCCCAGCGGCAGCAGGAGAAGGCCCGCAGGCTGGCCAGCCTCGAACTGCCCGAGCGGCAGCTTAGCCGCCACCGGCGCACGGCGCTGGACGAGTACCGCAGCGAGATGGCCGGGCTGGTCAAGCGCTTCGGTGATGACCTCAGCAAGTGCGACTTTATCGCCGCGCAGAAGCTGGCCAGCCGGGGCCGCAGTGCCGAGGAAATCGGCAAGGCCATGGCCGAGGCCAGCCCAGCGCTGGCAGAGCGCAAGCCCGGCCACGAAGCGGATTACATCGAGCGCACCGTCAGCAAGGTCATGGGTCTGCCCAGCGTCCAGCTTGCGCGGGCCGAGCTGGCACGGGCACCGGCACCCCGCCAGCGAGGCATGGACAGGGGCGGGCCAGATTTCAGCATGTAGTGCTTGCGTTGGTACTCACGCCTGTTATACTATGAGTACTCACGCACAGAAGGGGGTTTTATGGAATACGAAAAAAGCGCTTCAGGGTCGGTCTACCTGATCAAAAGTGACAAGGGCTATTGGTTGCCCGGTGGCTTTGGTTATACGTCAAACAAGGCCGAGGCTGGCCGCTTTTCAGTCGCTGATATGGCCAGCCTTAACCTTGACGGCTGCACCTTGTCCTTGTTCCGCGAAGACAAGCCTTTCGGCCCCGGCAAGTTTCTCGGTGACTGATATGAAAGACCAAAAGGACAAGCAGACCGGCGACCTGCTGGCCAGCCCTGACGCTGTACGCCAAGCGCGATATGCCGAGCGCATGAAGGCCAAAGGGATGCGTCAGCGCAAGTTCTGGCTGACCGACGACGAATACGAGGCGCTGCGCGAGTGCCTGGAAGAACTCAGAGCGGCGCAGGGCGGGGGTAGTGACCCCGCCAGCGCCTAACCACCAACTGCCTGCAAAGGAGGCAATCA
>NZ_CP119549.1 GCF_029277985.1 Providencia stuartii
GACAGTGTGGCACAGCAGGTACGGGATGAAGTCCGGCAGGAAGTGCAGAAAATGGATGTTGCGGGGCTGATTGGCGAGCGTATCAGCGCTGATTTTCAGCGTCTGGAAAAATCCGTCGGGAACATGAAAATCAATGCGGACGCGCTGGACAAGGAAATTTCCATTATCCGCAGCAATATCATCGCGGAGTACAACACGCTGCGGGGTTACAGCTGGAAGTGGTTTGCAGGGGTTGCGGTTGCCTTTGTCGTACTGATATTTGCCACAAGCTGGTTTGTGAAAACGGAACTACAGGACAATTACAACGCGTCTGCTGCCGTCTATCAGAAAGTGGCAGACCTTGAAAAGCTGCTGACAACGGAACAGAAACCGGAAAAGAAAAAGAACTGACGCGCTGCGCTTGTCCAACGCCTCACGTTCGCACAATAAATTGCGCACCCGTTCACCGTTTTCAGCCGGGTTTGGGGCGTCTTTTGAGACTTCCGGCCTGAATTCAGGCCGGAAGTTCTCGCCAGTCAGTCAGGTGCATGGTTATGCATGGGGCTGAAAATCACGGTATGCGATTCTGAGCGGTTTTCGGTGAGAAGACGGGGGTTTTTATGGCTCAGGACGTAAAACCGCCCTGAGCGCGTTTCAGCGGTGCGCGTAATGACGCGTTATGGTAAATCGGTGCCACAGGCGTAAGTATCTGCTAAGGATCTTTTTGTTGATTCTTTTTTAAGAGCATAATGAGATTATATAAATTGATTTTGGGGTCCGCTTGGAAAAGGGAAAATAACCTACGCTAAGACTACTTTTTAACCAATCGGCTATTGGATATCACTCGGTTCGCGGGGCTACAGCGTTTCTGTGTCCGAAACCGAACGATTACGTACAGCATGTAGACAACATGTCCGAAAGTAAGCAAAACCATTAACGGACAGCCGGATCATTTCGTACATCCCTTACGGTCAGGGGTTCGCGCTCAATGGAACGAAATCACCCGTTAGCTTAAAACGCTTAACGTAGGATAATTTCCTTTTTCCAAGCGGACCCGTACTCGGTTGGTCAAATCGCTTCTTGCCACAAAACAAGTTTGTGTCTTTCAGCGATTTCGCATCGTTTTACTTGTCAGTTTGAATGATGTTAAAAACGCACTCAGAAGCTCGCAAAACCGTTCTAAACTTTCAGCGTAGATTTGGGTGTTTTATAGGGTGATAGTGTCTTAAAATCGTTTTGAGGGGCTTTAGTGGGGATGAACGGGCGGTTTTCGCTAACTAACTCGCCCGTTTAACATAAAAGGGATTAGAAGAACCTATTTTCATGTAAAATCTACAATTATTTAATGTGGACGGGCTATTATGTTTTTCTATCGATTTATCACTTTAATTTTTGGGGCAGTGTATATTGCTACAACTCTAACATTGGGAGAGTCGGCGTTATCCTCTTCGCTTTATGCAATAGGGATTGCTAAAACCCCTAGCTCCGCTTCTGGTATTTTGACTCTTTTGTTGATGTTGTGGGTTTTAGTTGTTTCGGTCATGATGCCTAAATCTTGGAAAGTTTTTGCTGGCATTTATCTATGCTTGGGTTTGTCTGGGTTCCTTATGCCGAAAAGCATGCATTATGGTGCCGGTGTTTACCCATTGATAAACTCTTTAACACTTCTTAGTTATCTGGCTTTTACCCTTGCAATAAAGCTAAGAGACAAACACATCTCCAAAATAAATCAAAAAACCGCCTAATGCCCCAATGTGGTACTAATCAAAACGGAGCGAAGCGACAACGACTTTTTGTCTTTGCTTTTCTCCATGATTAGTTATTGGGTCATGGCTTCTCAGCTGGCGTATTTAGCTAAGTCTGATTAGGTTGGGCTTCTTTCGACGGTGCAATCCAAGAAATCCCTAGTCCGTTGATTGGTGCTCTTATCAGGTACGCACTGTAATCTTTCGATACCGCAGCGTGATTCGGAGGCAGAGCCGGAATTTCGTTTTCCGGTACGTTTTACTACCACAATTTGCCTGTTTATCCTTTCGGAGACCGGGCTAAGTCCGAGTCAATCAAGTGGTGCATAGTGTGTTAATGTCGTTGAATGGTTTTAAGGAAGTCGTGACAAGCGAGCTTCCCATTGCTAAGATTGGAGTGCGAATTCGAAATCGTAGCAATGTATGCACCGATTTAGAGTATCAGAGCCCCATGACGCTGTCACGGGGCTTTGTTACATCTGGAACCTGATAAACCCCACAAATTCAATCTGCAACGCTCGCCGCAAGATGCAAACTGGTTTTGCATCGAGGAAGCGTCATATCACTGAATCCTTGCAGAATGCACGGTCACACCGATGTTTCCAGATCACAGCGTACCCGTTTCAGCGCGGTCAGTAATTTTTCAGAGTCAAAATTCAACTCACCCGTTTTTGTATCAACCAGTCCCGCGTCAATCATCAGTCCGGCAGCCAAGAACAGTTTGTGATTACGTTCCCTGCGGTTTTTCTGACCTGAAATCCGTGCCTGAACCGCCTTTTTCTGCGCGGCATCCTGTTCCTGCAACTCGTTTTTTTCAGCGGTTGCCAGAACGTGGAGCAGTCGCCTGTCAGTCTCACTGAGCGAAGCCTCATCATCCAGCAGGTCGATAATCTGCCGTTGCCGTGTTGTTTTCTCCCCCAGTTTTCTGATGAAGCCTATGCGCTTTTTAAGCCATTCGACGTTACTGATCCGCATCGTTTAACTTCCCCATCCCGATATTTCCGATGGTGAAAGTATATAACTTGCGGTTAGAAGTCGCATGACTTATCTTTACTCATAATTCTTCAAATTAGAGTAAAGCGCACTTATATGTTTCTCCCTGCGGGCAGAAACACGTGCGTAAAACCAAGGGCAAAAACATCATGGCAACCTATCATCTCAGCGTGAAATTTGGCGGCAAGGGTAAAGCCCTTGCTCATGCCAATTACATCACGCGGGAAGATAAGTTCAGTCAGCGAAAAGATCTCGAACACACCGAGCACGGCAATATGCCGGAATGGGCGAAAGATGACCCCGCCCATTTCTGGCAGGCTGCGGATGCGTTCGAACGTGCCAACGGTTCAACGTACCGGGAAATCGAGATAGCACTACCCCGTGAACTGAACGAAGCGCAGCGGCTGGAGCTTGTCAGGGATTTTGTGAAGCAGGAAACGGGCGGTCAACATACGTATTCGTTTGCGATTCACAATCCGCAAGCCAGCATTGACGGCGGCGAACAGCCGCACGCCCATATCATGATGAGCCAGCGTGTTGATGACGGTATTAAGCGCAGCCCAGAGCAGTATTTCAGGCGCTATAACGCCAAATTTCCGGCGCGTGGCGGCGCGCGCAAGGACTCAGGGCATAATTTAACCCCTACAGAACAAAAACAGGCACTGAAAGCCCTGCGGGAGCGCTGGGAGCGTACGCACAACGCGCATATGAAACGATATGGCTTTGAGCAGGGTTTTATTGATAGCCGGTCACTGAAAGCACAGGGTATAGACCGGAAACCGGAACAGCATCTCGGTTTTGAAGCAGCCGGACGACTGGACGACAGCCAGAGGCAGGATATTAAAGACAGCCGGACGTTTTCAGTCGTGGATGTGCCTGAACAGGCGAAGCATATCGACCACAGCGACCGTAGCTGGATGAATGCCAGCGGTATCGAGGTAAACCGGAAGGAACTGGTCAGATCTCTGACGCATGATATCTCGCAGCAGTACGGGCGGGAGATGGCTGCACGGGTCACAAAACAGGGAAATGTTGAAATAGAGCGCGTGAAATCCCTGTCACGCGGATTTTCCATAAGCAGGTAACTATGGCGAGCACCGAAGAAAAACTTCTCACACTCCTGCTGTCGGCGGAGCATCTGAAAGAGGCCGCAAAAGAGCAGCAGAAAGCCGTGGCGGATTCGCTGGCGGTGGCAAGGGAAACCCTGAAAGGCTACCGGGAAATATCA
>NZ_CP119550.1 GCF_029277985.1 Providencia stuartii
CGTAGCTGGTCTGGTCCTGGCTCATCTTCGTCCGGTTGCCAATGAACTCCTTGGCACTCAGGCGCCCGTCAGCCGTCCGAGGCACCACGAACGCCGACAGGTGCGGGGTCAGCTCATCCCGGTGGATCGTGGCCGTGACCACGTTCTCAGCGCCGTACTTGTCGGCCAGCCACTCGGTCGATCGCTTGAAGAACTCCCGCTGCTGGTCGGCGCTTGCGGTCTGCCACCACTCCGGCGAGGCGCTCATCACGTATTCGACCGCCAGCACCGCATCCTTGCGGCGCTTCTCCGGCAGCCTCTCCCTGAGCTGGCCCATCGCCTCATCGGTCGATCTGGCCGCCAGGTGAACGTTGTCCGGTGTGCGCTCCTGATCGGCGTTCGGCGTCTCGCGGTCGCGGTAGCAGTGCTGCAACGCAGCCGCCACCGTGCCCATGCTGTTGAGCTTCTTCGCCCTCATGATCGCAAACGCCATCCGTCCCCCTCCGCACTGTCAGATTGCTGCCAGCCCGTCGAGGTACGAATGTGCCTCCGGCGGGCCACTTCTTTGAAGTGTACTCACTAGACTTTACTTCGTAAAGTACGTGACCGCTACGCGGTTGCAGCGGCCTGCGGCCTTGCTCTACGGGCTTCGCCCTGCGCCTCCCTTCGGTCGTTGCGAACACCTTGGGGCGCTGCCCCAAACCCCGCGTTCGCCACGTGGCAGGGGTGCAGGTGGCCGCGCCGCTTCGCTCTGCTCTACCTGCCCCCTTGCCTGAGCGTGGGGGTCACTCCATCACGTCAAGGGTTCGCTTCGCCGGGTGCTCACCCGATCCCTTCCGCTTCGCTCCAGGGCTGCGGCTTCCGCTCCCGCCCTTGACCTGATTCCGTTCCGAGTGGAGGCAGCGTCAAGGGGTCGTGGAATACCGCAAGGCGCGCAGCGCCTGAGGATATGCCGCGAAAGCCCCTTGACGCTGCCGGAACGACCCAGCCTCTGGCTCTGGGGTTGGGAACGAAGGGAGCGCAGCGACCGCAGGCCCCAGCCCCCGAGCCTCACGGCGGCGAGTGTGGGGAGTCCAGAGGGGCAAAGCCCCTTTGGGCCTAGCGCAGCGGAAACAAACCCTCTCGCCTCTGGCGAGGCATTAACTCCAAGGGAGCGCAGCGACCGTCAGCAGGGTGCCAAGCGAAGCGCCGGCGGGACGGCAGTCCCTTAGAGGAGAAGGGGAAAAATACTAAATGATTGATTTATATAGTTTTTAAATTTTGTGATAGGAAACGTAGGGTTCCGGACAACCGGAAGCAGCTTGTTTCCGCTTACTTCCTATCATAGGAAACAAATTGCTTGACTTGGGAAACGGTTTTGGGAAATAATTTTCCTATGGTAGGAATTAAACGTCCGGTTAAGCGGACGCCCTGTTTCCGGTTAGGAGGTCAACAATGCAAAGCGTCACCGTAGCGACAGAGACACAGAGACGAATCAGGCAAAGGGAGCTGGCAGCAGCAGACGAGAAGGAGGCTCAGGAGCGCGAGGAGGCGCGAAAGAACAAGGGGTTCACACAGGTATATTCAAAGGGATGGCGGCGCGTCAGGGAGCTGTCAAAGGGCAATGCGGGGGCCGCTGGCCTGTATGCCTTCTTCGCTGAACACATCGACCCTACCTGTGGCGCTGTTGTCTGCGATCAGCAGTTCCTGGCTGACCATCTGGAGGTTAGCACCCGCACGATTCGGAACTGGCTCAAGTACCTTGAGACAGAACGCGCCTTGGTCAGAATCCCAGTCGCTGGGCGGGTTTGCGCCTACGCTCTTGACCCCCACGAGGTCTGGAAAGGGTACGACAACGCCAAAGAATACGCGGCCTTCGTGACCAAGACGCTGGTCAACAAGGACGGCGATATTAAGCGCCGGATCATGTCGATGTTTAGCCCAGAGGAACGCCCAGACGACAGGGATACAGACACGCTTGATATGTTTGGAGATCAGCCATGACAGATCCACTCAAAGCCCTTTTCGGCAAGCCTGATTACTCCCATATCGTAAGGGACACCACGGCCACTATCAGCATCACAGCCGCTGAAATGGCCGCTGTTTTGGAGGCTTACGACAGGGGTATAGACACGCTGGACGGCACCACCAGAACGGCGCTGGATTCCGTTATATCGAAACTCAAGGACGAGGTATGGCCATGAGCATGTATTACATCAAGACAGGTCTGGAGTACTGGAAACCCAAGGGCTACGGGTACACCAAGAGCCGCGAGGAGGCGGGGGTTTTCACCCTCAAGGACATGGAAGAATTGAACCTCGATGGCTGCACCCTGGAACGCGCCGAAGTGGCGTTCCTGGACGAGGACGGCCCCAGTCCCGACCTACCCCACCGCGTCACCCTGCCCCGCGATTGAGCGGGGCGCTGGAGGGTTTCAAAGGGGCACCCTTTGGCACGGGATATGTGTCAAAAACGGAGTTTTTGTAAACATATCCGACGTGCCTGTAAATCCGCGCGATTACTGCCAACCCTTACACCCCGGTTGCTTAGGGTTGGTTGAAAGTGGTTTAGGGTTGGTTGAAAGTGGTTTAATGTTGGTTAAACAATGGTTTAAGGTTGTTCAAGGTTGGTTAAAGTTGGTTGAAAAGGGTTAACGGCCCCTGCTGCGGTCGCTGCGCTCCCGTTCCCGCTTGGCCTTGAATCGCTCTTTGATCTGCTGGGCGCGCTCCTGCTTCTCCTGCTCGTTCTCCTGCCGCAATTTCACCGCCTGCCGGATCAGTCCCGCTACCTGATCCTTGGATAGCCCCTTAAACGGCTCCTGAAGGGCCTGTAAGCGTTTTTGCTGCTGGGCTAGGGTTTCCCTTAGCTCCTTGGCTCTTCGCTCGTTCTGGGCGCTTACAGCGGCTTTCTCGGCCATCGGCTGCACAGACCCCATTATTTTGGCGTTCAACCTTTGCGCCACCCCTTCGACCGTCTCCACGGCTCCGAACACCTTCTCGGCCAGTGACACCCCCTTGACCTTCTGGGGTTTCAGCTCGTCAGGCGTCAGGTGTGGCACGTCTCGGCCTGCCTGCTGGATCGCCCCATAGTGGGTTTTAACTCGCTGGTGTGTGGCCCTGCTGCCCTCGATGCCCCGTTCAAGCCCCAGATCGGCCACCCGTTCGG
>NZ_CP119551.1 GCF_029277985.1 Providencia stuartii
CTTGATTATATTTTTCTGCCCCGATCACCGGATCTTCACAACGAACCCCTTGAACCGGTCGCTTATCAAATGACAATTCCCATAAATTTAATTCTTCGATGTATTCGTAATCTTCTGGCGATGCCAAACGAAATAATTGAGACATAGAGACACCCTCCGATCATGTGTGAACGGAGACAGTATAAGGCTTTCGAGAAATTCCGCTTCCTCGACGTGAAACAAGTTCACGCCTTGCGGCGAGCGTTGCGAATTGAATTTATGAGGTTTACCAAGCTCCAGATGTAACAAAGCCCCGTGACAGCATCACAGGGCTCTGGTACTCTAAATCTTGTGCATTCGTTGCTCAGATTAGACGTCGCAATCCAATCTTAGCAACGTGAGAGGCGCTTGTCACGTTCTCATTAAATACCAGCCAACGACATTAACCCAAATGCACCACTTGATTGACTCGGACTTAGCCCGGTCTCCGAAAGGATAAACAGGCAAATTGTGGTAGTAAAACGTACCGGAAAACGAAATTCCGGCTCTACCTCCGAATCACGCTGCGGTATCGAAAGATTACAGTGCGTACCTGATAAGAGCACCAATCAACGGACTAGGGATTTCTTGGATTGCGAAGTGTCGAAAGAAGCCCAACCTAACCAAACTTAGCCAGATTAACGAGCTAAGAGACCATGACCCAATAACTGATCATGGAGAAAAGCAAAGACAAGATGAAGATGTCGCTTCGCTCCGTTTTGATTAGTACCACATTGGGGCATTAGGCGTTTTTTACCTAGATTTTATCGGTGAACAATAACACCTAAACTCTCAACAAGCTGAAGCGCCTGCTCTCCATCCAACTTCACTCCATCTAAATTAATTCGCCTTGCATCAAGCTCGCCAAGCGCCCCACCCGTTAAATCACAACCAGTAAAATCAGCCAAAGACCAATCAAACGATGAAAACTCCCCACAAGAAAGATCGGAGCCACGAAACACGGCGCCAGTTATCACAGTGCCATTCCAGCGATTTTCCCACAGTTCGCACTTTTCTAATATGACTCTAGAAAAATTAGCGTAACTAAGATTTGTCTTGGTTATATAAGCACTACAAAACCATGACCTTGTAGTTATCATATTCATAAAATTAGCCCCTCGAAAATCAGCTCCTTGAGCTAAACACTCACTAATTTCAAGACCTAAGGCGCTAATGTTTTTAAAATTACTCATTGATAAATCGCAGCTTTTAAAGCTAGCGTTTTTTAGTTTGGCTCTATTAAAATCACACCCTTCCAAGCTATTCCTGTCGTAAAAACTACAATCAACAAATTCAGTATCAGTTAAATCAACCCCTGAAAAATCACAATTTGAAAAGGCAATATTTTTAACTCTATTCCCCGTAAATTGATCTCGTGAAAACTTTTCATTGATAAAGTGCTTTTCCATACATGCTACACCTGGTTATTTATACAGTGCAATCATTGTACATTAATTTGAACAACCTTAAACTCTAGCTAAAATTGATTCATACAATCCCTTTTATGTTAAACGGGCGAGTTAGTTAGCAAAAACCTCCCGTTCATCCCCATTAAAGCCCCTCGAAACGATTTTAAGACACGATCACCCTATAAAACACCCAAATCTACGCTGAAAGTTTAGAACGGTTTTGCGGGCTTCTGAGTGCGTTTTTAACATCGTGCAAACTGACAAGTAAAACGATGCGAAATCGCTGAAAGTCACAAACTTGTTTTGTGGCAAGAAGCGATTTGACCAACCGAGTAAAACGAGGGCGGTAGGCTTTTTGTTTTTATCCTGATGAGCGTCCAGCGAAGAAAGGGAAAAACAGGGGGAGCCGAAACGAAATGACACGCCCCAGCGATGGCAAGTGAACCCCAGTGAACGTGTTTCGTTTTGGGGGCAAAGCCCCCCGTCAAGCGAAGCGTCTGACCACCACATTTTTGAGCGACCAAATACAGGGGCGAAAAAAGGGGGTGGTCAGACGAACGCAGTGAGTTTGACGGGCTTGGGTGAATGGTTTTTTTCGCAGGCGTCCAGCCGAAGAAAATAGCCAGAGGGCGGAGCCTTATGTCATTCATTTTCGTCCAGAAAATGAGTGGCATTGATACTGAAAGTATCATGGGGTGCAAGTTAGTAAAACTATGATTCTACCCATTATTTCACCCGTTATTCTGCCCGTTATACCTAAATTGGGTGCAATAACGGGTAAAGTAATAGGTAGAATAACAGGTGGATTAATGGGTAAGAAATAACACAACGTCATCTTGTGTCTATCTATTATTCTGTATCTTATTCTATGTATTATTCTACCTATTACAGACGAAATAGATAAAATAAGAGATAGAATAATAGATAGGATAATACATAAAATAATAGGTAAACCTAACGTCAGCGCACCTTTTCTTCGAGCTGTTTTAGCATCGAAATATCACCTAATAACCGTTGATTTTTACCTGTGAAAAAGATGATCGGACTGACATTTGCATTATCAATACTTCGGCTTAACTGAATTCCCATCGCCTGATAATCATCATCGTTTGTGCAATGGTATAACGCTAAAACAAGCTGACATTGTTCTGGAGTTCCGCATTCTATTGCCCAGCGGATCAACTCCGAAAAGGTCAATCCGTTCGGTTTCCAGTGTTTTTTATGCCGTGACGCTAACGCCTTAAATTTTTCACGCC